>NZ_JALNPM010000038.1:0-275 GCF_024520875.1 Pantoea sp. Ft-CA_14
GCCGTAAAGGTGATATCAGCAACGGTTTCTTAGTGCCGCGCGGCACGATGATGGAAAGCCAAAACCTGAAAAAAACCGGGGTTACCTGTAGCTACACCACCGCACACGATGTCATGCTCCAGCCCCTGCGTATCAGCGATGTGTCGTTAGGCGGCGTGCCGGCAGACATCCCTTTAGGCGAACTGAAAGCGGTCGGATCGACAGCAGCTTCCAGCGCACTCCGTATCCGCATTACCTGCGAAGGCATTTCCTCGCTGAGCCAGATGAGCCTGGAT
>NZ_JALNPM010000039.1:0-272 GCF_024520875.1 Pantoea sp. Ft-CA_14
TGTTTGAGCGTCATGCGCGTGGCATGGTGCTGAATGAAGCCGGGGAAATCTTTGCTCATCACGTGCGCAAAAATATGCTGGATATGGAATACGCGCTGGCAGAAATCAAAGGGCTGAAAGCCGTGCGCCGTACGTTGATTCGGCTGGCCTGTACCGATGGACTGGCCTTTACGCTGCTGCCCCGCATGATTGCCGCCTTTCGGGAAGATAACCCCGGCATTCTTTTTGAAATCAAGGTCGCCAGCCCGCAGGGCGTATCAGAACTGATACGC
>NZ_JALNPM010000040.1:0-270 GCF_024520875.1 Pantoea sp. Ft-CA_14
TTGCTGGAGCTTCCTCAACGGACAATTTATAATGTCTCGGATTATAAATTCTAATACGTAATGCCTTTGTATTAGTTCGCGTATTTTTTGCCAGGCTGGCTACGGAAAACCATGTCAAAACGTCTTCCTCCCCTTAATGCACTGCGGGTATTCGATGCCGCAGCACGCCATTTAAGCTTTACAAAAGCCGCTGTAGAGCTGTTTGTCACCCAGGCTGCCGTCAGCCATCAGATTAAATCGCTGGAAGATTTTCTGGGATTAAAGCTGTTC
>NZ_JALNPM010000041.1:0-269 GCF_024520875.1 Pantoea sp. Ft-CA_14
GGAAAACTGTTTAAACAGTTTCTGCATGCCCGCGGCATCCTGACTGATATGCGGATAGATTTCGCTGTAGCTGCCTTCGAGCCAGGTGTTCGCCACCATGCCCGGACCGCCATGACCGGGGCCACAGATATAGATCAGGTTTAGATCGCGCTGACGAATGATGCGGTTTAAATGGGCATAGATAAAATTAAGCCCGGGCGTTGTGCCCCAGTGCCCCAGTAAACGCGGTTTAATATGCTGTGGTGTTAACGGCTCGCGTAATAATGGAT
>NZ_JALNPM010000042.1:0-268 GCF_024520875.1 Pantoea sp. Ft-CA_14
AGGCCGACTCGGTCAAACGACGCTGACGAATATACTCGGCCAGTGAGAAGCCGGTGTGCTGGCGAAATAAACGCTGCAGATGCCAACGGGAATAGCCCGCCCGGCGCGCCACTTCGTCCAGATGCAGATCGTGTCCTAAATTGCTTTCTATCCATTCCAGCAAACTACGAATAAACTCGCGCTGATTCATGGTGTTCTCCTGGTTAAAGCAGATGTGCAGGGAACACACTTTAGCGCGCTAAATTTATCCCTTAATTAGCGAAAACTT
>NZ_JALNPM010000043.1:0-263 GCF_024520875.1 Pantoea sp. Ft-CA_14
GGGTCACCAGGGCGATAGCGGCAATCAGCAGTGCAGAGGGGAATTTTTTACCCAGCGAGCTGAACAACAGGCTGCCGACAATGCCCGCCGAACCAAACAGCAGCAGCAGTAACGTCGTGAACCCCTCGCTGGCGTTGGCGACGAGCTGCATAAAGGGCTCAATATAGCTGTAAGCGGTGTAGTGCGCGGTCACCACCAACGTCACCAGCAGATACATTCCCACCAGCGCCGGACGGCGGAACAGCAGGGGAACGCTGCTGAGC
>NZ_JALNPM010000044.1:0-262 GCF_024520875.1 Pantoea sp. Ft-CA_14
TGGTGCTGATGCCTTCGACCACGGTTTCGTTGAGCCCGGTGCGCATGCGGGCCATGGCCTGCTCGCGCGTGTCGCCGTACGTGATGATCTTGCCGATCATTGAGTCGTAGTTCGGTGGGACGAAGTAGTTGGTGTACACGTGCGAGTCGACCCGCACCCCCGGGCCGCCCGGCGGGTGCCACATGGTGATGCGACCCGGCGAGGGCGTGAACTTCCACGCGTCTTCGGCGTTGATGCGGCACTCGATCGCATGGCCGTGCAT
>NZ_JALNPM010000045.1:0-261 GCF_024520875.1 Pantoea sp. Ft-CA_14
TGGTGCTGGAGGGCTTTTTCAACCCTTCCAGCAAGCAGGTTAAAAAAGGGTAAAGCATGACTGAGTCTGTACAGGGCGACAGCGCGGTGTTGTTGCATTTCGTCATGAAGCTGGAAGACGGCTCTGTGGCAGAATCCACCCGCGCCAACGGTAAACCTGCGCTGTTTCGGCTCGGCGACGGTAGCCTGTCTGGCCCGCTGGAGCAGGCACTGTTGGGATTAAAAGCGGGTGAAAAACATCATTTCACGCTGGCGCCAGAAG
>NZ_JALNPM010000046.1:0-260 GCF_024520875.1 Pantoea sp. Ft-CA_14
AACTGGGCAGGCGCTGGCAAACCTTGCATAACTTTATCTATCTGGTCGCTATTTTGGCGCCGATTCACTATATGTGGTCGGTAAAAATCCTGTCTCCCCAACCGATCATTTATGCGCTTTTAGCCCTGATATTGTTAGCCTGGCGCTATAAAAAGTTCATTAAATGGTGGCCGCGCTAGTCTCTTCTTATTGCCGATCGTCTGCGAAAAATGCGGCCTGCGAGCCGCATCCGATCAACTTCGCAGATAAGACCAGTATTT